>NZ_CP019788.1:1112500-1132500 GCF_002022665.1 Bartonella sp. JB63 | reverse complement strand
AAAAAGAACCTGAAACCGGATGCCTACAAACAGTCGGAGCCCAAGATACGTTCTGGGTGACGGCGTACCTTTTGTATAATGGGTCAGCGACTTAGTCTAACGAGCAAGCTTAAGCCGATAGGTGTAGGCGCAGCGAAAGCGAGTCTGAATAGGGCGTTCAGTTCGTTGGATTAGACCCGAAACCGAGTGATCTAGCCATGAGCAGGCTGAAGGTAAGGTAACACTTACTGAAGGGCCGAACCCGTATCTGTTGCAATAGATTGGGATGACTTGTGGCTAGGGGTGAAAGGCCAATCAAACTCGGAAATAGCTGGTTCTCCGCGAAATCTATTTAGGTAGAGCGTTAGTTTTATTCTCCAGGGGGTAGAGCACTGGATGGGCTAGGGGTCCTCACCGGATTACCAAACCTAACCAAACTCCGAATACCTGGAAGAAATAACTGGCAGACACACGGCGGGTGCTAACGTCCGTCGTGGAAAGGGCAACAACCCTAACCACCATCTAAGGTCCCCAAGTTATGGCTAAGTGGGAAAGGATGTGAGGATCCCAAAACAACCAGGATGTTGGCTTAGAAGCAGCCATCATTTAAAGAAAGCGTAACAGCTCACTGGTCTAAATAAGGGTCTTTGCGCCGAAAATGTAACGGGGCTCAAGCCATACACCGAAGCTGTGGATTTACTCTTATGAGTAAGTGGTAGCGGAGCGTTCCGTAAGCCTGTGAAGGGAGACTCGTGAGAGCTCCTGGAGGTATCGGAAGTGAGAATGCTGACATGAGTAACGATAAAGGGAGTGAGAGACTCCCTCGCCGAAAGTCCAAGGGTTCCTGCTTAAAGTTAATCTGAGCAGGGTGAGTCGGCCCCTAAGGCGAGGCCGAAAGGCGTAGTCGATGGGAACCACGTTAATATTCGTGGACCTGTGGGAAGTGACGGATTGCGTAAATTGTAAGGTCTTATTGGATTGATCTTGCAGTGAAGCAATTCCAGGAAATAGCTCCCACGTATAGACCGTACCCGAAACCGACACAGGTGGACAGGTAGAGAATACTAAGGCGCTTGAGAGAACTACGTTGAAGGAACTCGGCAAATTGCACGCGTAACTTCGGAAGAAGCGTGGCCCTTTAGCGGGCAACCGTTAAAGGGTGGCACAGACCAGGGGGTAGCGACTGTTTACCAAAAACACAGGGCTCTGCGAAGTCGCAAGACGATGTATAGGGTCTGACGCCTGCCCGGTGCTGGAAGGTTAAGAGGAGATGTGCAAGCATTGAATTGAAGCCCCAGTAAACGGCGGCCGTAACTATAACGGTCCTAAGGTAGCGAAATTCCTTGTCGGGTAAGTTCCGACCTGCACGAATGGCGTAACGACTTCCCCGCTGTCTCCAACGTAGACTCAGTGAAATTGAATTCCCCGTGAAGATGCGGGGTTCCTGCGGTTAGACGGAAAGACCCCGTGCACCTTTACTATAGCTTTACACTGGCATTTGTGGCGATATGTGTAGGATAGGTGGTAGACTTTGAAGCAGGGGCGCAAGCCTTTGTGGAGTCGTCCTTGAAATACCACCCTTATCGATATGGATGTCTAACTGCGGTCCGTTATCCGGATCCAGGACAGTGTATGGTGGGTAGTTTGACTGGGGCGGTCGCCTCCTAAAGAGTAACGGAGGCGCGCGATGGTAGGCTCAGAACGGTCGGAAATCGTTTGTTGAGTGCAATGGCATAAGCCTGCCTGACTGTGAGACTGACAAGTCGAACAGAGTCGAAAGACGGTCATAGTGATCCGGTGGTTCCGTGTGGAAGGGCCATCGCTCAACGGATAAAAGGTACGCCGGGGATAACAGGCTGATGACCCCCAAGAGTCCATATCGACGGGGTTGTTTGGCACCTCGATGTCGACTCATCGCATCCTGGGGCTGGAGCAGGTCCCAAGGGTATGGCTGTTCGCCATTTAAAGCGGTACGTGAGTTGGGTTCAGAACGTCGTGAGACAGTTCGGTCCCTATCTGCCGTGGGTGTAGGAATATTGACAGGATCTGTCCCTAGTACGAGAGGACCGGGATGGACGTATCTCTGGTGGACCTGTTGTGGCGCCAGCCGCATAGCAGGGTAGCTATATACGGACGGGATAACCGCTGAAGGCATCTAAGCGGGAAACCCACCTGAAAACGAGTATTCCCTGAGAACCGTGGTAGACCACCACGTTGATAGGTCAGGTGTGGAAGTGTGGTAACATATGAAGCTTACTGATACTAATCGTTCGATAGGCTTGATCGTTCTCATTCCCTCTATTCATTCTAAAATAAATTAAATCAACAGAGTAGACAACTTCTCTTTCTTTCTATGCTCTTCGCTGACTTGGTGGTTATGGCGGAGCGCCTGCACCCGATCCCATCCCGAACTCGGCCGTGAAACGTTCCAGCGCTGATGGTACTTTGTCTTAAGGCACGGGAGAGTAAGTCGCTGCCAGGTCTGCTAAGTGCATAGAAATAATGCTTCAACATCTTTCAAGAAAACATCTAAAAGTCGTTGTATTATCTCGACGAAAATCCTTTTTAATGACGCGGGGTGGAGCAGCCCGGTAGCTCGTCAGGCTCATAACCTGAAGGTCGCAGGTTCAAATCCTGCCCCCGCAACCAATCTTCTCTCTTTCAGAAAACAAATAATCCTAAAAATATACTCATTGTTTTTATCTCTCGCCTTAATAAAGTATAATAAGAGGCGACAAGACAGATAAAAAACAGGCTCCTGATCGTTATTTTATTCTTCTTGTGTCATTGTATGTCAATGGATCGTTTAAGCCTCAAGGCAAGGGACAAAAACAAAATGTGGTGTCCTCCTTCATTGGTCGTTTCCCTTCATTTTGAGGTCAGTATTAGGGGTATAGAGAGGGGCGACAAGGAGCTAAACAGGGATCCCAAATAAGAGGGATAAGGATCTGAAAATAAAAAGCATCTTCTTTGGCTCCTTGAATAAAAAAAGCTGCGCGCAAGGTGCAACTTTTGGAAGGTCGTGCTTCATTTGTAGAGCTTTTGTCTGCTGAAAAGCTTCTTTTATCTGAAAATCAAAGTGTTTAAAATTTATAAGAGTGATACTGTCTTTTATAACCGTAATATCCGGAAACGCTAGCAATTAAAGCACCAAGAAGGCTACCCAAAAAACTCCATATCCCAATCTTAGAAACTGTACCAACTGCTTTATCGCCAATCTCACGGCTATTTTGGACCACTTTATCAACTTTGTGTGAGAGAGCATCTACATGTTTGTTTAAGGATTGAATAGCCTCTTTAGTTTTTTTGTTGGCTGTTTGATAAATATCAATTGCACGGTCTGCCGTCTTTTCTGCTTCAGCTTGTGACATACCGTTATTGATCAAGCCATCGATGACGTCACGACGATCAATTTGGGTATTGAGCTTTTTAACACGATCCGAGAGGCGTTCTCCAAGCTGTTTAGTCAAAAGACGATAGTTAGAAGGGTCATTCTTAACAGATGTCATGGTAGATCGAATATCTTTGATGGATGCTCTATAGGCATTGTAGAGAGTGTCTGGATTGAGAGCTGGAATATCGCTCTTGTTTAAAAGTGCCTGTAACTCATTGCTGAGTTTGTTAAAATCAAACAGAACGTTATTTTTGTCATTGAAAAAATTCTCAAAATTGTTGCCTTCTGTGAGGGAGATAACCTTTCTGCCTTCAGAGCCTAGACCACTGATCACTTGTCCCGTGGCAGAAACAACTCCAGAAACAGTCTTCGCTCCTAAATGAACCGCTCCAGAAAGTAAAACTGTGCTTTGGATCGCCACCAAAAGCATGAAAAGGCACCAGGTCAAAAAACCGTGAAGGGCTCCTGAATGATTGGCAAAACGACCGGCAATATATCCCCCAAAGCTGAAACTTAGACAAAGAACAAGGACCGAACTAATTTCAACAGAGAGAAAGCTCTTCTCTAGAGAAAAGGCAGAAGAAAAACTCATCTGACCAAAGCCTAACGCTGCTAACAAAAAGGAAAAACATACCGATGTCGCTAAAAGCGTTAGTAAACCAGCAAAAATCGATGACCAAGATAAACAAGGACGCGAATAGTGACAAGTCTCCGTCTCTAAAGAAAATTGGTCTGTAAAATGTCTTTCTAAGGGGTGTTTCGTTGGGATCCGCGTTTCCATCTCTCTCTCCTTCAATAAATCTAAAACCTAAAATGGTCCAAACCAAATCAAGTTCCAAAAAAGAAAAAAATAAAAAAAATCCTCCAAAAATTTTTAAAAAATCAGTTCAATCAGAAACAGAAAAAGAAAAAAATAACCTTGCAATCAAACATAACAAAATACTTAATAAAAGTATAAAATTCGATATGTTTGATAATCTGATGATTACAAAAGAATAATAAATCTTATAACTTATGCACCGCAGAACAAAAAATGGTCATGTTATTTTTCCCAGCCCGAATGTGTATTGGTTTTACGAGTTTCTTTGATGACATGTTTGAGGAAATAATTTATGTCATTAAATTAACGATATAGGTGATATTGAGGTGGTGTATAACCTCAATGATAAAAGTCATTGCAGCGTTTGTTGCGATAAGATAGACACAATAATTTGTAAATACACATTGCTGCTAGAGAAAAACAATGACTATGAAACAAGAGAAAACAAAAGCCCGTTTACCTCGTGGTTTTATTGATCGTACAAGCGGACAATTATATGGCATTGAAACAATGATTGCCCAAATTCGTGAGGTTTATGAACTTTACGGTTTTGAATCATTGGAAACACCAATTTTTGAATATACGGATGTTCTTGGTAAATTTTTACCCGATTCAGATCGCCCAAATGCAGGTGTTTTTTCTTTGCAAGATGATGATGAGCAATGGATGTCTTTACGCTATGATTTGACAGCTCCGCTGGCTCGTTATTTTTCAGAGAATTTTGAAACTTTACCTAAGCCTTATCGGAGTTATCGTTGTGGATTTGTTTTTCGGAATGAAAAACCGGGACCAGGTCGTTTTCGACAATTTATGCAGTTTGATGCCGATATCGTTGGAGCACCAACGGTGTTGGCTGATGCGGAGATCTGCATGATGGCAGCGGATAGTTTAGAAAAATTGGGCATTCAGCAGAAAGATTATGTTATTCGTCTGAATAATCGGAAGATTTTGGATGGTGTTTTAGAGTTGATTGGTTTAGGCGGAAAGGAACAGGAGGGAAAACGCTTAACTGTTCTGAGAGCTATTGATAAGTTGGATAAATTTGGTCCAGAAGGGGTCCGCTTGCTTTTGGGACAGGGTCGTTTGGATGAAAGTGGTGATTTTACCAAAGGAGCGGGACTGAAGGAAAAGGAAATTGAATGTATTCTTGCTTTGATGACTGTCGGTGCTGAAACAGCTGGGGAAACAATTGATAATTTGAAAAAGATGGTTGGGCAGAGTGTTCAAGGCCTTGAAGGGGTTTGTGAGCTTGAAGAAATGCAAGGGATTTTTGCTGAAAATGGTTATCAACAACGTGTCAAAATTGATCCATCGGTTGTGCGGGGATTGGAATATTATACGGGGCCTGTTTTTGAAGCTGAACTGCTTTTTGATATTTTTAATGATGATGGGAAAAGAGTCGTATTTGGATCTGTTGGTGGAGGGGGACGTTACGATGGGTTGGTTGCTCGCTTTCGTGGAGAAAATATTCCAGCGACAGGTTTTTCTATTGGCGTTTCGCGTTTAATATCCGCTTTGCAAAATCTTGACAAACTCCCTGTGAAGGAAATGATAGGTCCCGTTGTGGTCCTAGTAATGGATAAAGAACCAGAAGCTCTTGTGCGTTATCAGAAAATGGTGATGCGTTTGCGTCAAGCTGGTATTCGATCTGAACTCTATTTAGGTGCATCAGGGATTAAGGCACAGATGAAATATGCCGATCGACGTTATGCTCCTTGCGTGGTTATTCAAGGAATACAAGAGCGCAAAGAGGGAAAAATTCAAATTAAAGATTTGGTCGAAGGAGCACGTTTATCTCATGAAATTAAAGATAATCAAACATGGCGTGAAAGCAATCCAGCACAAGTAACCGTTGATGAAGATCAATTGATTCAAACGGTTCGAAATATTCTTATCGCCCAAAAATCATAGAATCTTTAGGAACTGAAAAACCTTAAAAATTCCCTCCCTTCTTGGGGTACAAAAGAAAGGACTTTTGTATCAATGAGGGAAGGAAGGGATAATCAGACGGGAAAATGACGGTTGCAATTACCTTTGCAGGGCCTTTAAAATATTTTGTGGTGAAGAGACTTCATAAGGATCTGTAGAACAATTATCTGATACGCCTGCTTCTTCAAACCATTGTTCGATCACTCCATCCTGAATCACAGCAGCATAACGCCATGACCGCATGCCAAAACCAATATTATCTTTGGCAACCAACATGCCCATTTTACGTGTGAATTCACCTGAGCCATCAGGAATAAGTTTTACATTTTTAATGCCTTGATTTTTTCCCCACGCGTTCATAACAAAAGCATCATTGACAGCAATGCAATAAATTTCATCAATACCGACTTTTTTAAATTCGTCATAGAGTTTTTCAAAATCAGGAAGCTGAAAAGTTGAGCAGGTGGGTGTAAAGGCTCCAGGCAGAGAAAAAAGAATAACCCGTTTTCCTTTAAAATAAGTGTCACTGTTGACATCTTGCCACCGGTAAGGATTATCACCACCTACTGATTCATCACGAACACGTGTGTGGAAAGTGACATTAGGAACTTTTTTTCTGAACATGATTGCACTCCTGTGCTTTATAATAAGAAGAATATTTCCAAAATCTTAAGTTTTGTTTTATGTTTGAGAATGTCGTATAACCTCTTTAATTTGCAGGTATTTCATGCTTGCGTCAAGAGGCATTAATCATCAATTTTAAGGGAGTGTGTATGCTCAAATCAAATAACAATGCTTTGCAGGCATTATTATGACGGTGAACATTATTTCGACAACAGCTTTTAAAGATCAAAAGCTAGGAACATCTGGTTTACGCAAAAAGGTATCGACTTTTCAACAGCCTCATTATTTTGAAAATTTTATTCAATCTATTTTTAATAGTGTGGGACCTCTTGAGGGAAAATTGCTCATTTTGGGAGGAGATGGGCGCTATTTTAACCGTACCCTTATTCAGACCGTGTTAAAAATGGCCGCTGCCAATGGTGTTGGATATGTTAAAGTCGGGAAAGGGGGAATTTTATCCACACCTGCTGTTTCGCATCTTATTCGCAAGTATCATGCCCATGGTGGCATTATTCTCTCGGCGAGTCATAATCCTGGGGGATTACAAGGTGATTGCGGGATAAAATACAATATTTCTCAGGGAGGACCAGCACCTACTTCTTTGTGTGAGGCCATTTTTGCTGCATCGCAACATTTGTCTTTTTATAAAATTATTGATGCTCCAGAGATCGATTTAGACAGGCAAGGAACAACATTTATCGGTTCTATGCAGGTCGATATTATTGATTCTGTTGCTGATTATAGTGCGCTGATGCAGGAAATTTTTGATTTTGAGTGTATTGCCCAAGCAGTTTCTGAGGGTTTAACCTTCCGATTTGATGCAATGCATGCTGTGACGGGCCCTTATGCTCAAGAAATTTTTGAAAAATGCTTAGGCTTCCCTGAAGGGACAGTGATTCATGGGGTGCCTTTACCAGATTTTGGTGGCAGGCATCCAGATCCAAATTTGGTTCATGCTAAGGATTTGTATGATTTATTAATGTCTGAGCAAGGACCTGATTTGGGAGCTGCTTCTGATGGCGATGGGGACCGTAATCTCATTATTGGTCGTCAACAATTTATTACTCCCTCTGATTCTCTTGCAATCATGGCTGATCATGCATCTTTAATTAAAGGATATCGACAAGGCATTTTAGGGATTGCACGCTCTATGCCTACTGGACGTGCTGTTGATTGTGTTGCAGAAAAAAAAGGATTGAATTTATTTGAAACCCCAACGGGATGGAAATTTTTCGGAACACTTTTAGATGCTGGGAAAGTAACTTTGTGTGGTGAGGAAAGCTTTGGTACAGGGTCGGATCATGTGCGCGAAAAAGATGGACTATGGGCTGTTTTATTCTGGCTGAATCTTCTAGCAGTTACGAAAAAAACCGTTGCACAAATTGCTCAACATCATTGGTCTACCTACGGGCGCTTTTATTTCTCACGATATGATTATGAAGAAGTGGAAGCCGACAAAGCTTATGCAATGATAGAACAATTATCCGCATGCTTGCCAGAACCAGGAACAAAAGTGGCTGGTTTAATGGTTGAGAAAGCCGATGATTTTGTTTATCACGATCCCATTGATCATAGTGTGAGTAAGAGACAAGGAGTGCGTATTTTTTTTGAACATGGGGCGCGTTTAGTAGTTCGTCTTTCTGGGACGGGAACGACTGGAGCTCTTGTGCGGCTTTATCTTGAACAGTATGAGGGTGATCCCTGTAAGTATAATCAAGATCTACAACAAACTCTTAATCCTTTAAAGCAAGCAGCTTTTGAGCTGTTAAAGATCAAACACCACTTAGGGCGCGAACAACCCGATATTATAACATAAATTTTTTCTTCAAAGATAATTCTTTTATTATTGTGAATGAAGCATCTTTTTGGGATCAACAAGTCGATCGTAATCAGCTGCTGAGATACCTGCTTTTAAAGCTTCTTCACGGAGGCTTGTCCCATTTTTATAGGCTGTTTTGGCAATTTCAGCAGCTTTTTCATACCCAATTTCTGGAGCAAGAGCAGTAACCAACATGAGAGAACGTTCCATCAAAGCGTGAATATGTTCTCTATTTGCTTGTAATCCTTGGATACAATATGTCTCGAAAGAACGCATACAATCCCCTAAAAGATTGAGTGATTGCAACACATTATATCCAATGACGGGTTTATAGGTATTGAGTTCAAAATGCCCTTGGCTGGCTGCAAATGTGATGCTACTGTGGTTACCAAATACTTGGCATGCGACCATAGTTAGAGCCTCACATTGTGTAGGATTAACCTTTCCTGGCATGATAGAAGAACCTGGTTCATTTTCTGGAAGGCTCAATTCACCAAGCCCTGAGCGCGGACCTGATCCTAAGAAACGAATATCGTTTGCAATTTTGAAAAGGTCAGCTGCTAAGGCATTGAGGCTACCATGGAAATATGTAAGAGCCCCATGGTGTGCGAGTGCTTCAAATTTATTCTGGGCGGTTTTGAAAGTAACCCCTGTGAGGGCGCTAATTGTTTTGGCAAATGCTTCATCAAAACCAGATGGAGCGTTAAGACCTGTTCCAACGGCAGTTCCTCCTTGAGCAAGCATTTGAACATCAGTGAGCGTTGTTTCGATTCGTGCGCGGTTCGCTTCTAGAGCGGTGCGATAGCCCGAAAATTCTTGCCCTAATGTGAGAGGTGTAGCATCTTGAGTGTGGGTACGCCCGATTTTGATGATATCGGCAAATTCTTCTTCTTTTTTTTGTAGGCTCACAATAAGAGCATCAAGAGCTGGCAACAGATGTTGACGTGTTTGCAGTGTGGTAGCAATATGCAAGGCTGTGGGAAAGGAATCGTTTGAGGATTGGCTCATATTTACGTGATCATTCGGATGAACAGGTGTTTTGCTTCCAAGAGTTCCTCCTAAAAGGACGTTAGCGTAGTTGGCAATAACTTCATTGACATTCATATTACTTTGTGTGCCAGAACCTGTTTGCCAAACGGAAAGGGGGAAGTGAGCATCCAATTTTCCTGCAAGTACTTCATCGGCGGCGGTAACAATCGTTTGCCCAATATTTTGCGGAAGTTTTCCTTTTTCCATATTAACTAGGGCTGCAGCTTTCTTAATAAGACTTAAAGCATAAATCAGGGTTAAAGGTTGCTTTTCTATGCCTATGTTAAAATGGTGAAGGGAGCGTTCAGTTTGTGCTCCCCAATACCGATCATTACGTACTGCGATTGTTCCAAAACTATCGGTTTCTTGACGTATTTTAAGCATGACGATCCCTATAATTCATTTAAATTTTTTATATTATATAATTAATCAAAGAAAAATAAGTACTAAAATTTCTATAATGGAAAATAATAAACAATAATATTGCTTAAATTTTCCACAAAGGTGCAGATTAATTTTTATTGAGAACCCTTGACATTGTGGGAAAGCATTTTTATATCTGTTTTGTTGTTAGCACTCACCATGAGAGAGTGCTAACAGGAACTTAAGATTAATTCAATTATATTAAGTTTTAAGGATATAAAACATGGCTAACATAAAATTCCGCCCACTTCACGATCGTGTTGTCGTTCGTCGGGTTGAATCTGAAAATAAAACAGCTGGTGGGATCATCATTCCTGATACAGCAAAGGAAAAACCTCAAGAAGGTGAAATTATTGCGGTTGGAAATGGTGCTCTCGATGATAGTGGAAAGCGCATACCTCTAGAAGTAAAGGCAGGGGATCGCATCTTGTTTGGAAAATGGTCCGGAACTGAAGTCAAGATTAATGGTGAAGATCTCTTAATCATGAAAGAGTCTGATATTATGGGAATTTTGGGTTAATCCAGTTTCTCAATTATTTTGTTTGATTATTTAAGACAACTCCAAGGAGAAATTAGATGGCTGCTAAAGAAGTCAAATTTGGCCGTGAAGCGCGTGAGCGCTTATTGCGCGGTGTTGATATCCTTGCTAACGCTGTTAAGGTAACACTTGGCCCAAAAGGTCGTAATGTAGTAATTGATAAGTCATTTGGTGCACCTCGAATTACGAAAGATGGTGTATCTGTTGCAAAAGAAATTGAACTAGAAGATAAGTTCGAAAATATGGGCGCACAGATGTTGCGCGAAGTAGCTTCAAAAACCAATGATATTGCAGGTGATGGAACAACAACAGCTACTGTTTTAGGACAAGCGATTGTGCAGGAAGGTGTAAAAGCTGTTGCTGCTGGGATGAACCCCATGGATCTTAAACGTGGGATCGATGCTGCTGTTGAAGAAGTTGTTGAGAATCTTTTCAAAAAAGCGAAAAAGATCCAAACTTCAGCAGAAATTGCGCAAGTTGGAACAATTTCTGCAAATGGTGCTTCTGAAATTGGGAAAATGATTGCTGATGCTATGGAAAAAGTAGGCAATGAAGGTGTTATCACCGTGGAAGAAGCAAAAACAGCTGAAACTGAATTAGAAGTTGTTGAAGGTATGCAGTTTGACCGTGGTTATTTGTCTCCTTATTTTGTGACAAATGCTGAAAAAATGGTCACAGATCTTGATGACCCTTATATCCTTATTCACGAAAAGAAATTGTCTAATTTGCAATCTTTGCTTCCTGTGCTTGAAGCTGTTGTACAATCGGGTAAACCTCTTCTTATTATCGCAGAAGACGTGGAAGGTGAAGCTTTGGCAACTCTCGTTGTCAATAAATTGCGCGGTGGTCTGAAAATTGCTGCTGTTAAAGCTCCAGGATTTGGTGATCGTCGTAAAGCAATGTTAGAAGATATTGCTATCTTGACATCGGGTCAGGTTATTTCTGAAGATGTGGGCATTAAACTTGAAAATGTCACCTTAGATATGCTTGGACGTGCAAAGAAAGTTAACATCTCTAAAGAAAATACAACCATCATTGATGGTGCTGGACACAAGGCTGAAATCAATGCACGTGTTAACCAGATTAAGGCACAGATTGAAGAAACAACTTCTGACTATGATCGCGAAAAACTACAAGAAAGACTTGCAAAACTTGCTGGTGGTGTTGCCGTTATTCGTGTTGGTGGTGCAACAGAAGTTGAAGTGAAAGAAAAGAAAGACCGCGTTGATGATGCCTTGAATGCAACACGAGCAGCTGTAGAAGAAGGTATTGTAGCTGGTGGTGGAACTGCACTCTTGCGTGCTGCAAATGCTTTAACTGTTAAAGGGAAGAATCCTGACCAAGAGGCTGGTATTCACATTGTACGTCGTGCTTTGCAAGCGCCAGCACGTCAAATTGCTACGAATGCAGGTGAAGAAGCAGCAATTATTGTTGGTAAGGTGCTTGAAAACAGTTCAGATACATTTGGTTACAACACCGCAACAGGACAATTTGGTGACTTAATTGCTTTGGGAATTGTTGATCCAGTAAAAGTTGTCCGCTCTGCTTTACAGAATGCTGCATCAATTGCAAGTCTTCTCATAACAACAGAAGCAATGGTTGCTGAACTTCCAAAGAAAGATACACCAATGCCTCCAATGGGGGGTGCTGGAATGGGCGGAATGGGCGGAATGGATTTCTAAGTCGCCCTAAGCTAAGGATAAAAAGAAACGGGCCAGTAGGCCCGTTTTTCTTATGCTTATTCTTTATCAACTAACAAATTTTTGTTTTATTCATTAAGTATATCTTGTGTTCAATAATTCTTTTTATTTGGTAAAGAAAAAAACTGTTTTTATTGTATGCGTAGTCTATTATAAATGACTTTTCTTCAACAAAGGCGGGATGTATGACTCAATTACCTCGGTGTCCTCAGTGTGATGGTCTTTATATTTATGAGGAGAATGGCAATTTTATTTGTCCTGAATGTGCGTATGAGTGGCCTCAAAAAAATGACGAAGAGTTTCCTGTCTCTTTTGAAGTTTATGATGTTAATGGTCAGCTTTTAACGAATGGTGATAGTGTTATTGTCATTAAAGATCTTAGAGTGAAGGGGTCTTCATCTGTTTTGAAAAGTGGCACTAAAGTTAAGAATATTCGTTTGGTGGACGGAAATCATAATATTGATTGCAAAATACCCGGAATTGGTCAGATGGTTTTAAAATCAGAATTTGTAAAAAAAGTTTAATACCACAAGTTATCATCCTACAATAACAAATTTCTCTTTCAATAACAAAACGGGAAAGAAGAAAGAAAAAATCGTTAAAATACTCATTTTTACTTTGCAAGAAAGTATAAAATTCTCACTTTCTATTTTTTACTATAGAGAGAAAATATTTCCATGTCTATGTATTGTTCTTCATATACTCCATAAGAATTTTTGAAAAAAATGTTTTATTAGTAACAATAAGCTCATGAGGAGAATAAGTAAAAGATAAAAAGTGTACTATAAAATGTGATTGTATTTTAATTTTTATTTTTTAAAAATTTCAGTCATTGTTAAAAGTAGCATGAATGCCGAATTAAGAACAAAATATACTTTACTGAGCTTATAGAATATTAAAATTGTTACTGCTATACTTAACTTGATAGCTCATAATCCGTTTTTTCTCTTTGTGTGTTTGTAATATAAGATATATCTATTCCAAATCGGGTATAAAATATTCATTTAATGATTGTAGATGTTTATGTGAAAATTATAACTATTTATAAATTTGAAACTAAATATTGAATCAAAATGTAAGGAAAAGTTTATGAGCGCATCGGCAACCAATGTTGAATCAAACAGCGGAAATATTACATTAAATTTTCCAATTCCTGAAAATGTGTTTGCGCTTACTGTTCAAGAGGTTTGTCATTATACAGATCATTTATTTAAATTTCGCCTTGATCGTCCGGAAAGTTTTCGTTTTCGTTCGGGTGAATTTGTTATGATTGGTTTACCGAATGCCGAAAAGCCAATTTATCGTGCCTATTCGATTGCAAGCCCATATTGGGATGAACAACTTGAGTTTTTTTCGATCAAAGTTCCAGGTGGACCATTAACGGAACATCTTCAAAAAATTAAAATTGGCGATACAGTTTTAATGCGTAAAAAATCGACTGGAACTTTAGTTCTTGATGCTCTTATTCCTGGAAAGCGTCTTTATCTTTTTTCAACAGGGACAGGTTTTGCTCCTTTTGCAAGTCTTGTCCGTGATCCTGAAACATATGAAAAATTTTCTCAGATAGTGCTTGTTCAGACAACGCGTGAATGCAATGAGCTTACATATGCGAAAGATCTGGTTGCTTCCTTACAGCAGGATCCATTAGTTGGTGAATATGTAAAACAGTTGCAATTTTATCCTATGACCACTCGTGAACCTTCAGAATATATGGGACGCATTACCACTGTTATGGAAAGCGGTGCTTTTTTTGAAATGACTGGTTTGCCGAAAATCAATCCTACCGAAGACCGTGTTATGATTTGTGGTTCAATGGCAATGTTGAAGGATTGTGCCAAGATGTGTGAAACTTTTGGCCTTGTTGAGGGAGCCAATAATGCTCCGGCGACTTATGTCGTGGAACGTGCTTTTGTAGGATAAAAGAACAACTATGTTACGGCGTGAAAGCTGCTCATTAGTTTTTTTCATAAGAAATTAGTTTGCATGTTAAGTAAATATAGAACAATATACAAGAAGAGAACGAATAGTTCTTGAAATTAAATAAAACCCGCGTTATGTCGATGTTATGAAAAAGAAATTTAAAGTTGCTGCTCTTTATTGCTTTTCAGATTTGAAACATTATAGTCAATTGCAAAAGCCTTTGCTGACTTTATGTCAGACAAATGATATTAAGGGGACTCTTCTTTTAGCAAAAGAGGGAATTAATGGCACTGTTGCTGGCTCTTGCAGTGCAATTGAAAAGTTGATAGATTTTATCACTGTAGAGCCTATATTTCAAATGCCTGAGATTAAGTATTCATGGGCTTCGAAAATGCCCTTTCGTCGTTTGAAGGTGCGGCTAAAAAAAGAAATTGTGACAATGGGGGTTGAAGATGTTAATCCCTTAAAAGCTGTTGGGACTTATGTAGCACCTGAAGATTGGAATGCTCTTATTCAAGATGAAGAAACACTTTTGATTGATACACGCAATGATTATGAATATGCACTTGGTAGTTTTAAAGGAGCAATCGATCCTTGCATTAAAACATTTCGTGAATTTCCCGGGTGGGTTATGAAGCATGAAGGTGATCTGAAAAAGAAAAAGAAAATTGCTATGTTTTGTACAGGAGGCATTCGGTGCGAAAAATCAACAGCTTATGTTCGTAGCCTTGGTTATGATCAAGTTTATCACTTAAAAGGTGGTATTCTCAAATATTTGGAAATTATCCCAAAAGAAAAAAGCTTGTGGCAGGGTGAGTGTTTCGTTTTTGATGAGCGCGTTTCTGTAGGGCATGGCCTCGAAGAATGTGGGCGTGAATTGTGTCACGCCTGTCGTTTCCCTCTTAGTTCTGAAGATAAGTTATCGCCTCATTATGAAGAGGGAGTCTCCTGTGATGCTTGTTATCATACGCGGGATGAAATTGATAAACAGCGCTTTCGGGAACGTCATAGACAATTTCAGTTACTAAAATTGCATACAACGCTGTCTTGTTGTGAATAATAAAAACCTTCTTTTTATTTGGAGTAACATTTTAAAAAGAAGAATATTTTGAAATTCAATAATATCCAGTTTATAAAGAAATATACAGAAAATGAGAGTATGAGCCTTCTTATGTATTTGGATTATATGTTTCTTTTTTGCATCATTTTTTGATTAAAAATTAAAAAAGTTTTAAGATTAAAAAAAATGATTGAAATGAATAAAAATTGGCTTTATACGCTGTATTGCCCAAAGTCGCACGTGCCTGTGGGTGTCCGCTGGTTCTCAAATGGTGAGATTAACCGGTACGGTACCTGGAACTAACCGCTCCAGTCATTCTTACGACCAATCGAAAGAATGAGGACATCTTGAAGCAACGACGGTGCGGGCCTTTCTGGTGTCTTCCAGCTGTACGAGTGCTGGGATAACTATAGAGGCACACCTCATTGCCTTCAGTGCGGAAGTGGTTTCTCAACTCCAATCAAAAAGGCAGATAACGTAAGGCAACGCGTTTTTCGCGCTGTTTCTTCGTGCCATACAATGCTGGTTTCTTCCTGATTGCTTTTCAAGCAGAGTGGAGAGAGTGGTTGTATGTCTTTTGTTTTTTGCTGTTGGCAGCGTTTTTGCTGCTCATTGGCGTAGAGTAGGAGCATTTTGTTCCTGGGGAGAAGTGCAAATGGCAACACAACGTATTCGTGATTTTCTTGCAACACATCGTTCTGAAGGTCCATGTTTGGTTGTTGATCTTGATGTTGTTCATGAGAATTATTTAAGTTTTGAAAAAGCTCTTCCACAATCAAGTATTTTCTATGCAATCAAAGCAAATCCAGCTCCTGAGATTTTGCGCTTGCTTGTTTCTTTAGGATCATCTTTTGATGCTGCTTCTGTAGCAGAAATTGAAATGGCTTTAAAAGTAGGGGCGACGGCGGATTGTATTTCTTTTGGTAACACCATTAAGAAAGAGCGTGATATTGCTCGTGCACATGCACTTGGCGTTTCGCTTTATGCAGTCGATTGTCTTGAAGAAGTAGAGAAAATTGCTTGTGCTGCACCGGGAGCTCGTGTTTTTTGCCGAGTTCTTACCGATGGAGAGGGAGCAGAGTGGCCATTATCACAAAAATTTGGTTGTGTTCCTTCTATGGCTATTGATGTATTACGCTATGCACATCAATTAGGCTTGCAGGCGTATGGTGTTTCCTTTCATGTAGGTTCTCAGCAGACGGATCCAAATGCATGGGATCGTGCTTTATCGGATACAGCTTTTGTTTTTAGATCTTTGGAACAAGAAGGAATCCAGTTGAAATTAGTGAATATGGGAGGTGGTTTTCCAACACGTTATTTAAAGGATATTCCTACAGTACAAACTTATGGTATGGCCATTTTTGATTCATTGAAAAAATATTTTGGTAATCGTATTCCTGAAACAATCATCGAGCCAGGACGTGCGATGGTAGGTGATGCCGGTGTTATTCGCACAGAAGTTGTTCTTATCTCTAAAAAAGCAAAGAATGATAATATCCGTTGGGTTTATCTTGATGTGGGGAAATTTAATGGTCTTACCGAAACTACGGGTGAAGCCATTCGCTATCCTATTGAGACAGCTCATGATGATAAAGCAATGGAGCCTTGTATTTTGGCTGGACCTACATGCGATTCGGCAGATATTATGTATGAAAAAACGCCTTATTTACTTCCTCTTTCTCTCACAATAGGTGATGAGTTATTGATTCATGGAACGGGTGCTTATACAACAACTTACGCATCTGTTGCGTTTAATGGTTTTGAGCCTTTACGGTCATATGTTATTTGAGTCTTTGAATACGGGGTGTTATCTTTATTTCTGCTTAATGGGTAGTTAAGATGCGGTTTAATGGGAATGGGTGACAGAGATGATAAAGATTCGTTTTCAAGCAAAAAATGGTTCATTTTTTACGCTCATGTCTGAGCAAGAAGTTGATAAACTTGCTCGGGAGAAACTTCTTGATTTAATGATGGGAAAGGAACGTAAGCGTAAATCATCAGAAATTTTACGTCGTGGTCGTTTTCCGGCTTATGGACTTTCCTTTGTTATTAAAAATTTTCTCGGTGAGCTTGTAGGAAGTGTGCGTCTTTGGAATGTTAGTTTCCACAAAGGGCAAAATGAAACTCAAAGTGCTTTGCTTTTAGGGCCTTTAGTCGTTGCAGCTGAATATTCTGGTATAGGAATCGGATCAGTTTTAATGCAGCATGCAATTGAAACAGCAAAAAAGTTAGGCCATGGTGCTATTTTTCTAGTGGGAGATTCTGAATTTTATAAGCGCTTTGGTTTTTCAAGTCATTTAACAAAAAATTTCTCCATGCCCGGATCTTATGAAAAACACTATTTTCAAGCACTGGAATTGATTCCTCAATATCTTATTTCATGTCATGGTGTTTTAGTTCCAAGCGGAGATTTACAGGATGTAAGTTATAATCAGCATCGTAAAATAGCTTAAGATTTTAGAACATTAAAAGATTATTTCTTCGATAAGTCGATTATCGTTAACTTAGCGATACAATACCAACTCTTTTGTTGATACACTCAATTCACTATCATAGATACTCCTTATTCTTTATTACATGAAGATTAATGACTTGGAGGAATATCCGCGGACGGTGGTATTTTTTTTAAGAAAACCGTTAAGAAGATTAAAATGCTAAAAAGAATAGTCATCATAAAGAAGATGTCGTTAAAAGCCATGACTGTTGCCTGTGTAAGAGCTATACCAAAAAGTTGTGATAAAGCAAGAGCATGTGGATCAAACGTATAAGAATGGAAATACATAGTCAGCTTTGTAAGCATTTCAGTTGCTTGGATGTTTCCTGGTTGGAGGGTTTCGGTTATTCGTCCGTAATGGAGACTAGAGCGGTGCGTCATAAAAGTACCGATAAGAGCAAGTCCTACTGCGCCACCAAGATTGCGTGTTAAATTAAAAAGCCCAGAGGCATTTTTCATTCGCTCTGGTGGCAATGATCCAAGGGCAATGTTATTAATAGGAACCATACATAGCATAATAGAGGCTCCCCGAAAAACTTGAGT
This sequence comes from Bartonella sp. JB63, assembly GCF_002022665.1. Classification (NCBI taxonomy): domain Bacteria; kingdom Pseudomonadati; phylum Pseudomonadota; class Alphaproteobacteria; order Hyphomicrobiales; family Bartonellaceae; genus Bartonella; species Bartonella sp. JB63. The sequence continues at coordinate 1,114,228 of NZ_CP019788.1, read as the reverse complement.
CCAAAAAAGCTCCCAGAAATCCCAGTTATCAGTGATGGCAGTGGCTAGCCAGGTTCCCCATGCAAAACTGGCTAGTCCTATAGCAATCATAAGACGTGCATCAATACGTGCTGAAAGAAAGCCAGCTATAGGAGCGGTTAAAAACATTGCTAATCCTGAAATAAACAATGTCTCTCCAATCATAAGAGCATCATAATGGCGTATTTGGCTTAAATAAACGGGGTAAAGATAGGTAAGACCATATAGCCCTATTCCAAGCATAAAAGAAAAAATTGCTGCAATCGAAAAATTTAGATTAGAAAAAGCTGTAAGATCAACAATTGGTTCTTTCGTCGTTAAAACGCGCCAAAAGAATAAACTCGCCGATAAAATCATAATAATGAAAAGGTTAAAGATCAGCGGGTCCTTTAACCAATCGTGACGTACACCTTCTTCTAAAATATATTCTAACGATCCTAAGAAGGTCGCCATAGAAAGAAGACCCCACCAGTCGAATTTAGTTATTAGAAATAGCTCCGCTTTATCGAAATCAATTAATTTCCAAGTTAAGATTGAGATAATAATTCCAAAGGGCACATTAATAAGAAAGAGCCAATGCCATGATAGGACATGGCAAAGATATCCTCCTACTGTTGGACCAATTGTAGGCGCTAACGTTGCGACTAGACCAACGATGGGTGAAACAATTGGCTGTTTAGAGGGAGGAAAAAGTGTATAGGTAGCAACAAAAACACTGGGAATAATACCTCCACCAATAAAACCTTGAAGTGCACGATAAAAGATCATTTGCTCAATAGAGGTTGCTGTAGCACAAAGAATGGAAGCAATAGTAAAGCCAGCTGCTGACAGGCTGAAGAAAATCCGTGTTGATAGCAAACGACTTAAAAAACCAGAAAGAGGTAACATAATGACTTCAGCAATAAGGTAGGCAGTTTGCACCCATGTAATTTCATCAGCACTGGCTGATAAACCAGCTTGAATTTCGGCTAAAGATGAGGAAACAATTTGAATATCTAAAATAGCCATAAACATACCAAAAGTCATAGCGATGAAGACTATGATTTTACGTATTTCTATGCGTTCTTTAGAATCAATAGATGCGGAAGATATAAGATTTTTCATGGCAGGATCATTTAATCTTATTTTACAAGATCTTTATCGTTTGTCTTTATCTTTGTACGTGTGTCAATTGTTACGGCAACACTCATTCCTGCTTTTATTCTTCCGCTTTTTAATACATGTTCAGGAATAGAAATACGAATTGGAATTCGTTGAATAATTTTCGTGAAATTACCGGTAGCATTTTGTGGAGGCAAGAGAGAAAAAATCGCTCCTGTTGCAGGTGAAATAGAAAGTACTGTTCCTTCAAACACATCTTTTTTGAAGGCATCAACGGAGATATAGACAGTTTGCCCACTTTGAATATTTTGTATCTGTGTTTCTTTATAGTTCGCTTCGACGTAAAGTTCATTAATGGGAACTAATGCTGCAAGACGTTGGCCATTAACGACAAAATCTCCCTTCTTTGCTGTTAAATTTCCAATAATTCCATCAAATGGAGCATGGAGAATAGTTGAATCAAGATCACGCTTTGCTTTGTCACGTGTGAGTTCAAGATTTTTTGTTTGGCTTTCTATTTCATGCCGTTGTGCTTCTAATACTTGAATATTAGCACGCGCTGCGGCTATTTGGGCTTCTGTCCGCGTAACATTAGCAATAGCTTGTTCA